>NZ_CP145909.1:0-37678 GCF_051294865.1 Cellulosimicrobium sp. PMB13
CCGGCCGCGCCGGGCCTGCGCTCGCACGACGCGTACGCCGCCCACGTGGTCGAGGCCACGGACTACGCCACGGGCCACGAGGCCGAGTGGTGGCACCGCCGGTGGCGATCACCGCGGACGGCCTGTCGACCGGCGGCCGCACTCAGCTTTGGGTCCTGGACCTGCTGCTGGGGACGCACCTGGACTTCATCCGGTCCGTGTCGTTCCACCTGCGCCTCGTGCCGGCGCTGCACGCGAAGGCGGCCGCGCGCCGCGACCTGACGGCCGATCAGTCCGCCGCGATCGCGAACGCGAGCAAGGGGCGCATGGCCGACGACGAGACGTCGACGGCGGCCCGCGCGGCGAGCCAGCGCGTGCGGGACCTGTCCGCCGGCTCGCACCACCACGGCATCGAGTGGGCCGGATTCATCACGGTGACGGCCCGCAGCCGCGACGAGCTACAGATTGCCTGCCGCCGGCTCACCGAGACGTGCTCGGCGTCTCTGGGGATCGAGCGCATGACCTGGCTGGACTCCTACCAGGCCGCAGCGTCCGGGACGACGTGGCCGATCGGTCGCGGGGTGCGCCCGGGCCGCGACTCCATGTCGTCGTCGTTCTACAACGTCCTTGCTGGTCGCGGGGACAAGGAGGCTCTGTGATGGACACCAAGACCGTTGAGCAGGTGCAGGACACCCAGGCCGAGGCCGCCGGCGGCGTCGCCGCCCGCCGGCCCTGGTGGGCGAAGATTCCCGGGCTCGGCATCTTCGTGCCTCCCGTGATCGAGCCGGCGGCCGACGCCGGCGAGGACGGCGGCGTGGGCGAGGTGCTGCCGCTCAACGCGCCCGGTGCCACGCTGCGCCTGTCGCCGCGCGCGGCCCGCGCTGGCTGGTACGCCCCCACGTTGTCCGGGGCGCCGTCGACGACGCGCCAGGCAGAAATCCTCAACCTCGCGCTCATCGCGCCTCCCACGGGCACAGAGGGCGTCGTGAACGGCCGTGACGTGCTCTCGCGGGCGCTCATCGCCCACGACGCACCCACCGCCTACAACCAGACCCCGCGCGACGTCACGTCGCCGAACGTCCTGGTGTTCGGCGGCGTCGGGTGGGGCAAGTCGTCGTTCACCAAGACGGTGTGCGTCGCCCGGCCCCTGGTGTTGCAGAACCGCAGCGCCGTCGTGTTCGACAAGAAGGCGAACGACGACAACCCGGAGGAAGGCGAGTACGCGCCGCTGGCGCGGCGTCTGGGGTCCGAGCCCATCCGCTTCACGCAGGACGGGACCGGCACGCGGCTGAACATCATGGACCCGCTCATTGCGGCCGGCACGGGCACGAGCGGCCAGTACGACCTACTGACCGCGATTGCTCGCGTCGCGCGCGACGACGCGCCGCTGAACGAGTGGGAGAAGAAGGCTCTCCGCGCGGCGCTGCGCCGCACGTTCGCCGCCGCCGAGGCCGGGCGGGCGCCCGTCGCGGCCGACCTGCTGCCGCAGCTCGGCGCGGTGGCCGATGACCCGGAGTTCTCCGACCTGAACCCGCGCGCGCTCGACCGGCTGCACGAGGCCGGGTTGTCGGTGCGGTGGACGTTCGACGAGCTGCTGAACGCGTACCCCGGGCTGCTGGACGGTGAGACGTCCCGAGAGGTCGACCTGACGCACAAGCTCACGGTGTTTGACCTGTCCCAGCTCCCCGACGCAGGGCCGGCGGTGCCGGTCGTGATGGCGATCGGGAACATGTGGCTGATGGGGCGTCTGCGCCGCGCGCGCGGTGCGGACCGGAGCGTGACCAACGTGGTTTACGAAGAGGGCTGGCACATGATCGGCGGCCCCTCCGCCGGGCTCATCAAGTCCAACGAGAAGCTCTCTCGCGCGCTCGGCATCTCGAACGTGTTCGTGATGCACAAGGGCACCGACATTCCGAAGGACTCGCCCGGGTACTCGGTGGTCCAGGAGGCCCAGACGGTCTACGCGTTCCGCCAGGACCGTCGCGACGATGCCGAGTGGGCCGCGTCGACGTTCAACCTCGCGCCCGAGACCGTCGACACGCTCATGGGTGTGCCGGTGGGGCACTGCGTGATGAAGATCGGGTCTCGCCCGGAGATTCAGCTTCAGCACGTGCGCTCGCGCTGGGAGACCGAGGTCACGAACACGGATGCCGCCCTGGCGGTCGTCAAGGCTCGGGGCTGAGGGGGCAACCATGAAGGCCGTTGGAGTCGTCGCCGGGTGCGTCGTCCTCGTGTTCCTGGCCCTGGTGGGCTTCGCCGCGTGCGCGCCGCAGCAGAGCCCCACGGGCGCGTCCGGCGCGTGCTCGGCCGTCGTCGTGCCCGCCGGCGAGCTGCCCACGGGAACCGTGGCCGGCTACTCCGGCGACCAGCTCGCGAACGCCGCGCAGATCCTCGCCGCCGGCGCCGCGCTCGGGCTCAGCTCCCGGGATCAGACCATCGGCGTCATGACCGCGATGGGGGAGTCATCGCTTCACGTGATCGACTACGGCGACGCCGCCGGCCCGGATTCTCGAGGGCTGTTCCAGCAGCGCGCTAACGGCGCCTGGGGGTCCTACGAGGACCGCATGGACCCGTTCACCAGCGCTACGAACTTCTTCCGCGCGATGGTCGGGAACGTCCCCGACCGCGACGAGCTGCCGCCCACCGAGGTCGCGCACCGAACGCAGCGCAACGCCGACCCGAACCACTACACGCGGTTCTGGGAGCCGGCCGTTGCGGTCGTCGCAGCGCTCGGCGGCGGCGGGACGTGCGTCACCGGCGCCGGCGCGCCCGGCGGTGACGGGCGCCAGCTCGCGGCCGCGCTCGTCGCGAAGATCGACGCCGGAAAGATCACCGGACTGTCTGGCCCGGTGCTCGATCAAATCCGTTGGGCAGCGACCGGCGAGAACGCCGCCGAGTGCAGCATTGACGTTCGTGTCTTGCAGATCATCACGATTGCGGCCGACACGTTCGATTCGGTCGGAATCTCTTCCATCAATCGTTACTGCACGCGTACCCTCGCCGGCGCCGGCACCCAATCGCGGCATTACATGGCCGGCGGCGGTCACGCCGTCGACTTCTACGGATTCAACGGCAAGGCCACGACGGGCGCCGACACCAACGCGATCACGCTTATTCGCGCGCTCGACGCACTTTTGCCGCCCGGTTCGATGATCGGACAGGTGCAGTGCCGAGCTGCTGCCGGCACGTCGATTACGACGAGGACGGCCACGCAGTTCAACGACACGTGCCACCACCTGCACATCGACGTGGACCCCAAGACGACGACGCTCCTGGGCACCGGGGAGCCGGCATGAGCACCGCGACGCGCTGGCTCGACGCCGCGGTGAACCACCCGAGCACGAGGACTCTGGCGCCGTGGTCGCGCCGGCGCCGGGTGGCGCTCGTGCAGGCCCTCGCCGGCGCCGCGGACCCGACCACGGGCACGTCCGCGTGGACGTCGACGAGGCTCGTCGACGCGGTGAGCTGGTACGACCGGCGGGCCGCGAGCTCGCCGCGAACGCTCGCCCGGCACCTGCGCCGGCTGCGCCGGGCCGGGCTCGTCACGGTCCTGACGACCGTGCGTGACGACGGGCACCAGGTGGTGCGCGTGGCGCTCATCGAGCCGCCGCAGAATCCATGACACAAGTACGCGTTACGACGTCGCTCGCCCCGGTCGCCTCACGGTGGCCGGGGCGCACGTCTGCACGCTCGGAAGCACCGGCGGCCGCCGGCAGCTCGTCGACGTCGACGAGCGCCAGGAGCAGGCCGAAGGTCACGAACTGCACGACGATCCAGAGCGCCTACGGCGCATCAAGCGACACGAAGCACGGCGTTTACCCCGTCTCCGCGCATGACGGGGTAAACGACGGTACCGTTGGGTATAACTGCTGGTCAGGTTGCCCCGCCCCGCCCCCCGACCTTCCGCACCTCCCACTCCCCTCGCAAGCTCGTGAAGTGGGAGGTGCGGAAGGTCGGGGGGCGGGGCGGGGCAACCTGAGGGAGTGGGTTGGGTGGGGGGTTGGGTGGAGTGGAGAAGTACAGATACAAGAGCGAAAGACACAGACGAAGAGAGAAGAACAGAGATGAAGAGCAGGGGGCAGTGGGTGGGTCGTGCTGGGCTAGGAAGGTCAAGACGTGTTCGTTCTGAGGGATGGGGGACGTGGTGAGTAGCGCTGAGGTGGAGGCCGGCGGCGGACGTCGGGTGTGGGTGACAGAACGCGATGAGCTGATGATCGAGTGGCTGTCACTGGTCAAGATCACGTCCATGCAGGGCGTGCGGTGGATGCTCGGCGCGCTCAACGGGACCGAGGGTCCGGTGTCGCTGCGCAAGGCGCAGAGCTGGTGCGCGCGCATGGAGGCGGTGCAGCTCGTAGAGCGCGGGCGGGTGTCGTCGGTCGGTGGGGCGCTGGTGTGGCCGACGCACGCGGCGAGCGGGCGCACGCCGCCGTCTCTGCTGCGCCAGACGACGCGCCACGAGGTCGCGGTGTCGGTCGTCTCGGCGCGGTACATCGCCGGCGGCTGGTCGTGGGACCGGGACCGGTCGACGGCCGGCGTCGGGAAGGACCACAGCGCGGACGGGATCGCATTCCGGGACGGCGCCGTCGAGCTGGTAGAGGTGGAACTCACCGGAAAGCGGCCGTTGCGCTATCGCCAGATTTTCAGCGCGTTCAACTGGCGGATTGCGCACGAGGACGTCACCGCAATTCGCTATTTCTGCACCGAGAGCGCAGCGCGCGCGCTGCGACAGGCTTTGCAGGACCCGCACCTGGGCGGGTACGGGCTCGGCAACATCGTGAGCGTGCACGGAGTGTTTGACGGCCGTGGAGTGTGGGAATCGGACGCCATGCCGAAGGCTCTAGCCGGCGCCGGCGACGAGGCCCCGGCGGCGATTCAGGCAATGTTCGCGGAGCAGGGGGAAACAGCATGAGCACCATGCAGACCGGCCAGGGGCAGGGCTACGAGCAGCCCCAGAGCGACCCGTGGGGGGACACGCTGGGGGCGGTCGTGAAGGCGGTGGCGATCCTCGCGCTGGCGGTCGTCGTGCTCCCGCTCGTCGTGCCGGCCCTCGCGCTGCAGGTGGCGCACTGGTACGGGCCGACCAAGGCGCGCTACTGGATCGTGCCGCGCTGGTGGGTGCCGGCGGCGGCCGCCGGCGTGGCCGTCGTCGTCGTCGTGCTCGGGTGGGAGGTGTGGCAGCTCGTCGCGTGGGCGACGTCGCCCGCCGCCGCCGAGCACTTCGCCGGAGGGTTCTCGCAGTGGTGGCCGGCGACGTGGCGCGCGGCCCTGCCGTGGCTCGTGCTGAACCTCGCCCTGGGGGTGCTGCTGATCCCGGCCGCGTGGTCGTGGAGCCGGCGCCGGGTCGCGCGCAAGGTCTACATGCGCCAGATCGACGACGTGGTGAGGCAGGAGCAGATCGAGCGGGCGCGCGTCACCGCGGAGGACTGGACCGCCGCGAAGCGGGCGGGGGTCCGGATGGACCCGCGCACGGGCACGTTCGCGCGTCGACGTCGGCGGCCGCGCCTGACCGGGCCGCGCGAGGTGCGCGCCGGCGCGTGGGCGCTGGGGCTCGTCACGAGGCCCACCGTCCGGACCTGGCGTGAGCGCACGATGGACCGGCGCAACGCCCCGGACTGGACCGACGCCGCCGGGCGCTGGCTCGTGATGCCGGCCGTGGCGTCCGCGGTGCGGGCGCTGCTGATCGCGGAGTCTGGGACGGGAAAGACCGTCCTGCTAGGGCTCATCATCCGCGCGGCCGCCGCGATGGGTTGGCCCGTGGTGATGATCGACGCCAAGGGCGACCCCGGCGACGCGCGCGAGCTCGCGCGCGTCCTCGGCGCGTCCGGGCGCACCGTGGCCGTAGGCCCGAAGTGGAACCTGTTCAGCGGCACGCCCGAGCAGATCACCGAGAAGCTGATGCGGCTCCTGCCGCCCGGCGAGGGCGCCGCGCGGCACTACTCCGACGAGGCCCGGGGCATCCTCGGGATGATCCAGGCACACGAGCCGCTGCGATCGATCGAGGACCTGGCCGAGCGGCTGCGCAACCCCGCGCCGCACGTTCGCGACAAGCACGACCAGGACCAGGTAGAGGCCATCGTGGACTCGCGCACGAAGGCCACCGCCGCCAGCCGGGTCGCGAAGTCGCTGGCGGTCGCGCTGCGCCCGCTCGCGCCCTACCTCGCCGCGGACGGCTGGACGTACGAGAAGCCGGGCGCGCACGTCGTGGTCATGCCGCTGACGCCCGTGGACACCGCACAGGCCCGGCTGGGGGACCTGATGCTCATGGACCTGCGCCAGTACATGGCCGACCGGCTGCGCCGTGGCAACAAGCGCCCCGCGCTGCTGATCGTCGACGAGTTCCCCCAGCTCGTCACCGAGGACACCGACCCGGGCGACGTCGCGGCCGCGCTGTTCGAGACCGCGCGCTCAGCCGGGCTCGGGCTCATCCTGGCTGGCCAGTCCGTCGCCGGGCTCTCGGGTGACGAGGCGATGCGTCAACGCGCCCTGTCGTCGGGCGCGGGGCTCATCGTGGGCCGGTCCAAGGACCCCGAAGCCGTCGTGCAGCTCGCCGGCACCGTGATGCGCATGGAGGCATCCGGCGAGGCCCACAGCGGCGAGCTGCGCTCAGGCCGCGCCCAGCACACCTACGTGATCCCGCCCCAGGTCGTCCGCGAGGCGTGGGACGGGCGATTCTGGCTCATCCATCGTGGCGCTATCGCGCCGTTCCGTGTGCTCCCCCCGGCGCCGGCGGGTGACCAGGTGGCGGCCGAGGACCAGGCGCAGAGCCCCGCAGACGCCCCCGCGCCCGCGGGGACCATCGACGCGGCGCCCGCGGTCGTCGACGAGCTGCACGACGCGGCGCCGGAGGCGGCCGCGGTAGAGGCCCTGGCGGAAGCAGGAGAGACGTCGACGCCGGGCGAGGCCGGCGACTCCGAGACATCGACGCCGGGTGATCCGTACGCCGGACTCGTGTACGAGCCCAGCGACGACGACGCGCCGCCCGTCGACGAGGCGCCGCCCGTCGACGTCGACGAGCCGGCGGCACGGCCCGAGCGCGAGCCGGAGCCCGCGGCCGCCGTGCCGGCCCCGCGGCCCGCACCTCGAGGATTCAGCGCCACCCGGCGCCCGACGACGAAGCAGGGAGGCTAGACGTGCGGTTCTACGTGAACGCCGGCGACGGCACGAGCGGGCGGTACGCGGACACGTTGCAGTTCGTCGACGGGCGAGGCGTGACGTTCACGGTCGCCGTAGCTCACAGCGTCGACTACATCGCCAGCGTGACCATCGTGGGAACGAACGGCGAGCGGCACGAGCTGGCCGACGTCGACGACGCCGGCCGGCACCTCGCGCGCCTACTCGTGCAGTGCCGGGATCAGAGCCTCGTCGTGAACACGGCGCGCGGCACGCGGCTTCGTGACGACGAGGACACGACGGCCGACGTCTACCCTCCGCAGCGGCACCCCAGGATCAACGTCAAGGGGTGACCCGCCAGACACCAGGCCCGCGCGGACGACCGCGCGGGCCTGTCGTGTGTCCGTGGCTGGCGGCGGCCGCCCGTCGCAAGTATCGAACAGACGTTCGAATACGCTGGTCTGGTGGGTTCTCGTCGACGTCCGCCGGCCGGCGGTTGGCCGTCCGGCATCGAGACGGTGCCGATGCGCGATTACGCCGAGGACGCGCCCGAGCTGGCGCGCCGTGGCGTGGCGATCGTGCGCCCGGAAGAGCCGATCCCCGTGCGGGCGTGGGTCAAGCAGCGCCAGACCGGAGAGGCCCACGTCGACGGCGAGGCGATCGCGTGGGCCGGCCGCCAGGTCCAGGTGCGCTACCTCGACCCCAACGGGCGCGAGGGCTGGGTCTGGCTCTGGGCCGATGCCGTCGAGCGACGGTGACGCGAGCGCTCACGTCCCGCGTAGAGCGTCCAGGCGGCCCGTGGGCGGTCTGGGAGACGTACGGGCTGCCGCCCTCCGCTGCGCTCCGGTTGCCACTGAGAAGCCGGGCACGAGCCCGTAGCCAGGCCAAGCGGGCGTGCTGCCCCCGAGGAATCACCCCCGCCGGCGCTCGACTAGTTGCCCAGGCTCAACAATCATCACTCTGTGGAGACGCAAACCGATGCGCTGACCCTTGCGCCGATAGGCATAGCGCCGCCGCCGATGCTTGCGCCGCTGCACCCGGAGCCCCGCGGACGGGTGCCCCTGGTGCGCCCAGCTTGGAAGTTCCTAACGGCCGCGCACAAGAGCACGAGCGCGCTACTCCAATCTCTGCTGATCGTGCGCCAGGCGAACAAGGAGACCGCTGGAAAGACGCACGGTCGGTACTCGAACGAGGAGATCGACCTACTACGCGCCGCCATTGTCTTCACATCGAGCGGCCTGGACGCGTGCCTGCAACGGCTGGTCCGGGACGCACTGCCGGCCCTGGTGCGTCGAGATGGGACACCGGCACAGCGCGCCTACACGCTGTATCTGAAGCAAGAGCTGGCCGCCGAGAACATAGCCGAGCCCTTCCGGGACGCCGTGCTCGCACCCGATCCCACACAGGCCCTGCTCGCGGGCTACGTGTCGATGCGCACCAAGGCGAGCTACCAAGGTTCCAAGGAGCTACAGAAGCGCGTTCGGGACGCTCTTGGTGTTCCGCGCGCGGCGGTCCCAGACCAAGACCTCGCCGCGCTCGATCCCTTCTTCATCGCTCGAAACGCCATCGTCCACGGCATGGACTACGAAACACCGCGGAAGAGAACCCATCGCGCGCGGGCCGACACGATCGCACAGTGTGACCTCGTGTTCGACGTAGCCGGCCGGCTCATCATCGAGACAGCCAAAGTCCTTCGGAACAAGTAGCTGCCCCCAGGCGAAGCAGTGTCCCGTGGGTCCGGGCCGGGTCAAGGGTGGGCGTACGCCCATCGCGCGCGACGCGGAGCGCCCTTGACGCGGCCCGGACCCACGAGGTTCAGCCTGTATCGGGGGCAGCGGGAGGAAGTGGCCAGGAGGACTACGCGGCCGGGTCGTCGAGGCGGGAGAGGTCGACGCCGGCGTCCCGAGCCTCTTTCAGCCGGGTAGAGACCAGGCCAGGGCTCACGTCGAGCTGACGCGCGATCGCGCGCACACCGAGGCCCTTCCGGTGAAGTTCGACGATCTGCGCGCGGCGCTGCTCGGCGCGCCCTTCGTACACCGCGCGCTCCTCAGCGACGGTGTAGCGAATCGTGCGCTCGGAGACGCCGAACTTACGGGCGAGCTCGGAGGCTGTGCCCCGGCGTGCGGGGCGGACCGGAGTAGTCATGACTCCCCCAGGATCGCAGCAGCACGGGCCGCTACGCGCGCTTGACGGGCCTGTGCCGACTTCCGCCCGCGAGCGGACTGGATCGCGACGAACGTGGCTTCGTAGACCGCCTCACCGTCCGCCCACATGCGGGACCTGGTGGTGATCCAACGATGGATGCTCGCGGCGATCGCACGGGCCTCTGAGGCCGGCAGCGGCTCGGAAAACTCGGCGTTGCGCGCGTTGACCTCGGCGTGGATCGCGGAAGCGAGGCCCTCGGGGTCCCCGAAGTGGTGGCGCAGAGCGCGGTAGGCCCACACGCGGGCCGACTCGAACAGAGAGCAGTTACGGCCGAGGCCGACGACCTCACCGCGGCGCTTCGTGCTCTCGCGCCACCGCGGCGGCGGCATGTGGTCGCCTAGCTCTTCTTCGAGCTGCGCGAGGTCCCACGTTGCCGTGTGCAGCCATTCGGCTTCCCACGAGTCGTGAAGGGGGTTCTTGGTCATGAGGCCCGAGTAAGCCTTGTCACCGTCGAGCGCGCGGCGCAGGCCCTCGGTCACGGCGGCCGCGTAGGCGAGCGGCTTTCGCCGGGCGTACTCCGTGCGCGTGACGGCCTCAGCCAACGTCCAGATGGCGTGTGCGTGGCCGTTGCGAGGGTTCGAGACGATCGCGTTGGGCAGCGGGTGCGAGCCGACCGACGACAGCGCGCGAAGCGCGGCGTCCGGGTGGTCGACGTCGACGACCAGGAGGTTGGACATGCCGGCGGGGTTCGTCTCGATGTACCGGTGACCGAGCGCGATCGGGCGAGGACGGCGGTAGATGCCGGCGGCGAGGTCGTTGGTCGAGTAGGGGAACAACGGAAGCCACATCTGCTCCCACTGCTCGCCCGTGGTCGCGGTGGCTCCCTCGGCCGCGCTCGTCGTCATGGCGGTAACACTCTCGCGGCGACGCCATGATGCCGGCGCGACACGCCGCGGGTGTTCAAAGTAGGCAAGGAACCAAGTCAGATGTCCCCGGGGTCCGGGGTGTCCCCGGACGGGTTTCCCGCGTGAGCGAAGCGAACTCCGCCAACCGGCCGCGCAGCGGCCCAGACCGGCACAGCCGGCGCGTCAGCGCCGTCCGCTACGCAATCGGTGACGGCCCCTCCCAGCTTGACCACCCGTGAACTCGCGCCCGAGACGACCACAGCCCGGAAGGCGTACGGGAGGTGCGATGGTGCACCTGGTTCGGGAGCCCCCTGGTGAGGGCTACGAGAGTGCGGCAGCGATTTTCGCGCGGCCGCCGCCGCTCCGGCGCGCGAGCTGCTGCACGAGCTGACGGGCGCCCCCACAGCTACGCGCAGGGGGATGCGTAGCGGGGAACGCCCGTCGAGACGCGAGCGTAGCGGGACCGGCCGACACGCCCGCTCTGATCATTTACGTAGATACGTAAGTACGTGTACGTTGGTGGTTGTCCAGCTCGGAGGCGCAGAGAGGTGCAGCCATGAAGGCAAGAGTCATCACGGTCACGAACCTGAAAGGGGGGTCGGCCAAGACGACGAGCTGCGCGTACCTGGCGCACGCGTACGCGGCGCAAGGGCTGAGCGTGCTCGTCGTCGACGCGGACCCCCAGGGATCGGCGCTGCGCTGGTCCGAGACGGGCGAGTGGGAGGTGCCGACGCTCGCACTGCCGGTCAAGAACCTGCACGTGCGGTTGGCCGGCATCGTGCCGGCGACAACGGACCTGGTGCTCATCGACACTCCCCCGCTCGACGAGAACGCCGGGATTGTCTACTCGGCGTTGCGCGCTGCGGACACCATCGTCGTCACGATGGCGCCGACGATGATGGAGTACGAGCGGCTGACGGACGTGTGGGCGGCGATCGACGAGGTGGAGCCGCTGCGCGAGACGCCGGCGGCCGCCGCGGTGCTGCTCAACCGGACGATCCCCAACGCGAAGTCCACCGAGACGTTCCGCGACCTCATCACCGAGGGCGGGCACCACGTCCTCACCACGACAATCCCCCGCCGCGAGGCCATCGCGCAGGCGTTCGCCGCGCCCGTGACCGACCTGGGCGCCTACGCCGGCGCGGCCGCCGAAATCGCAGCCCTGGAGGTGGCGGCATGAACCGCCCGAACGATCTAGCCGCACGAGCGGCGAAGCTCACCGATCGCGCCAAGAAGCCGACGCCGCTGGCCGACGTCGAGGTGACCAACGCCAAGGGTGGAGCGGGCCGGCAGCCGATCCCGCGGGCAAAGCCCGTGCGGCTCTCGCTCGACCTCGCGCCCCAGAGCTACCGGAGCTTGAAGGCGTTCTGCGACGAGCTGGCCGTGGAGCTCGGGCGCGCCCGAGTGACGCAGAGCGAGGTCATGCGCGCGATGGTCGCCCTGCTCGACGAGGCGCCAGCCGTCCGCCAGGCCGTCACCGAAGCGATCCGAGACGAGAGGTAGAGACGATGCCCGAGGCCCAGACCATCTACACCCAGACGCGCGCGGCCGAGTGGCCGGCGCCCGAGGGTTCGCACGTGACCGTTACAGCCCGGCGGGCCGAGGACGAGGACGCGGTGGCGATCACCTGGCAGCGCGACGACCTGGCCGCGAAGGGCGCTCAGGCGTCGATCGTGATTCTGACCGTCGACGAGCTGCGCGGGATCGTGGCCGCGCTCGACGAGCGCCGCGGGCCGTTCCACGGCCGCGAGGTCGACCCGGCGCGGCCGATCTACTACGACCCCAAGACCCACACGACGAGCGCCAGCCCGTCCGACGACTGACCACAACCGAAAGTGCCCCGGCGGTGCTGTCACACCGCCGGGGCGAGGAAACCCCAACCCAAGTGGAGGAATCCCATGCACATCATCCCCTCTGGTGACGCCCGCCGTACGCCGGACGACGCCACGCTGACCGTCGAGGACTTGCAGCTGATGGACCTTCTGGCCCTGCACGTGATCTGCGGCACGATGCGCGAGGCGCGCCGATGAGCGCGACGACGCCCGCCGTCGAGGCCGCCGCACGCGCCAGGCGTCAGGCCACGGTCGTCGCCGCGGTCGGCGCCGTCGTGCCGACGATCCTGGCCGCTCAGGGCATGGCGTCCCTGGCCGTCGACCTGCTGGGCTTCCACATCGTGGCCGCTGTCGCGCTGGCGTCATTCCTCGAGGTTGCGTTGGTGGCGTCCGCGCTGCTGGCGCGAGCCGCTGCGCTGGCCGGACGGCCCGGCGGCGCCGACGCGGTGGCCGTGTGGGTCGTGTCCGCGACGTCGGGACTGCTGGCCGGTGTGCACGAGCTGATGAACACCGCGCCGGACGGCACGACGACGTGGAGCGCGGACCCCGGGTCCGGGCTGGCCGCCGCGGTGCGCTTCTTCGCTCCCCTGGTGGCCGCGTGGCTGTGGGAGCGGGTGCTACAGGCCGCCCGCGCGGAGCAGGCCGAGCGGACGTTGGCCGAGGTGCGGCGAGACCGGCGGTTCCTCGCCGTCGCACGTGCCGCGCTCGTCGTGCGCAGGCTGGACGAGGCCGGGCGCGGTTCGAGCCGGCGCGCTCGTCGTGCAGCTCGACGCATGGACCGCGCGCACGTGGCCGCGCTGCGCGCCGCTCCCCCGGCGCCCACGCTCGTTGACGTTCTGGCCGCTGTCGGTCAGGTCGACCACCTGCCCGCCGCGACGTCCGTAGCCCCGTTGGCCGACGAGACGCCGGAGCTGGTGGCCGAGGTGGCTGACCGGGCGCCCGACGTCGTGGAGCCCGTTCCCCTGCTGGCTGACCGGACATCGCACGAGGCACCGGACACGGTGGCTGACGCGTTCCCCGGCGCGAGGGTCGTCGAGGACTTCGTGGAAGAGGCTCCCGTGGCTGACCGGCCAGCCGTCGCGGCCATGCCGGCGTACGCGGCCGCGCAGACACGGACGGCGCCGGTCACGGCGCAGGTGGGCGACGACGCGCCGGCGCTGTTCCCCGTCGAGGTGGCCGAGACCGAGGCCGAGGACAACGAGCCGGACACGCTGGCCCTGGCCGTCGAGGTCGTCCGCGAGAACCCGGACGTGACGGGCGCGCGCCTTGCCGACGAGCTGACGCGACGCGGCCGCCCGGTGAGCACCCGGTCCGGTCAGCGCTACCGCGCCCGCGCGCTCGACGCGCTGGCCGAGGTCCCCGTGTCGTGACACCTGGCCGACCGGCCGCGCGCACGTGACCGGACAGCCGGACATACGTAAGCCCTCACCTACGCAATCGCGTAGATGAGGGCTTACGTGTTTACGTATTTAGCGGCGATCCTCACTCAGCCACGCCATCGTGGCCGCGAGGTCGGCCATCACCTGCTCGCGGTTCGCGGTGTAGGTCGTGCCGTGTGGCTGGTCCTGGCTGGTGGCCGAGGTGTGCGCCGGTAGTCGGAACGTCACGTAGCCGGCGCCGATCAGCTCGTTGAGCGCCTTACGCACCGATGGACCGGTGATATCGAGCCGTCGCGCGAGGTCGACCCGCTGGGCTGGTCCTCGCGTGAGTAGGTCGCGCAGGATCGCCACGCGCGAGACGGCCGTGTAGGCGTGCTGGAAGCGGCGCACCTGCTCTGGTGCGTCGGGAAGGTCGGTCAGTCTGGCCGGCATGCGGGCTATTGTGCCCGTCGCCGCCGACGTTTGGGGGATCGGGCGCGCAGTCCTCGCCAATGTCAGCCCTAACCCCTAGACTCGGGCGTGATAGGTCACACCGTGACTTATTCGAGTCCAGAAGGGTTGAAACGGCCATGACAGAAGAGCACTCCGTGTTCAGTGGAGCGCAGCGCGCGGACGACTTCGTGGAGGAGGCGGCGCCGCCTAGCGCGCCGGTCCTCGCCGCGGTGCCCGCGAGCCACGCGCGAGGCAGCGAGAGCGCGCCTGCTGAGAATCCCCCTGAGGCCGAACGGCCGGAGCCGACCCTAGCGGCGGCCCCCGACGTCGCGCCAAGCGACGCGCCCACGGTCCCAGCATCCGAAAACCTCGAGCCTGCCGGCCCCAACCCGGCGCGCCTGATGGCGGCCGCCACGGCGTCCGCAGCGGCGCCGGCGGCCGGAGCTGGCGCACCGGCTCGTGCTCGCCAGGGCTGGCGCGGCGCGCTCGCACGCGTCGGACTGCCGATCGCGCCGGGCGTGACGGAGCGAGCCGCACACGAGGAAGCCGCCGCACGCGCCGCGGCGATCATCGACGCACAGCGGGTGATCCGCCAGGCCACATGGACGCGCGCCGTCGCGGTGCTCGTCGCCAACCCGAAGGGCGGCACGGGCAAGACGCCGCTCTCGCTGCTGCTGGGCGGGATGCTCTCCGCGGTGCGCGGGGGAGGCGTCGGGATCGTCGAGGTGTCCGACGACCCGGGCGCGCTGGGCTTCCGCGCCGAGGGGTCCCCGCGGCTGGGGCTGGGGGAGTTCGTCCGCGACGTCGACCAGCTCGCGACCCGCGGGCAGGTCGTCGGGTACACCGCGCCGCAAACGTCGTTCGCGTCCGTGATCGGAACCGTGGTCGACAGCTCGCGGCCGCCGCTGACCTACGAGGCCGTGACGTCGGTGGCCGCGAAGCTCGATGAGTACTTCGAGATCCGCGTCATGGACTCCGGCAACCAGCCGTCGTCCGGCCCGTTCAAGGGCGCCGTGGACACCGCCGACGTCCTGGTGATCCCCGTCATGAACGCCGGCGACTCGACGTTGGAGGCGCTGGGGATGCTGCGCGAGCTGCGCACCACCGAGGCCGGCGCACGGCTCGCCGCTACCGCGATCGCCGTGGTGATGGACGACGGCCGGCCCCAGGCGCCGCAGATGGCCGAGGCCGTCACGCAGGAGCTCGGCGCAGCCGGCATCCGCACGTTCCACCACATGCCCTACGACGCGCACATTGCCGGCCGGGGAGAGGTCACCCTGGGCCGCTTGAACGAGGCCGCCACGGAGGCGCTGACGCTGCTGGCAGCGGACGTGACCCGGGCACTCACCGCCGCCGCCGTCCCGCAGGGGCGCCGCGTGCAGACCATCCGCACCACCGACACCAAGGAGACCGTTCGATGATCACCGCCCGCATCGTGACCGCGATCGACAACCCGATTGACGGCATCCTGCCCGACTTCTCGATCTTCGGCGCCGAGTTCACGGCGCTCTGGCAGAAGCTCGTGGCCGGCGTCTGGGCTCTCGCGATCGTCCTGGCCGTCGTGTTCCTCATTCTCGGCATCGTCCAGATGGGGCAGGCGTCCGTGTCGCAGAACCCCGGCGCCCACTCCGAGGGCCGCAGGAAGGCCCTCGTGGCCGGAATCTCGCTGGGCTGCCTCGCAGCTCTCGCCGTCATCGTCGGCGCCATTCTCGCGATCTTCGGCTGACGCACGACGTCAGTGCGCCGATACGCAATCACGTAGATACGGAGATACGTAATGCCGATGTATACGAAGTCAGGACGCAGCCTGTGGCCCGTCCTCGTCGGCGCGCTCGTCGTGCTCGTGCTCACGCTCGGTGTCCTCCTGGTCGTCGCTCTCAACCGAGACGGCACCCCGGAGGACCCGAGCACGACAGCAGCGCCGGAACCGACAGAGAGCACCGACACGCACGAGGGGCAGGACGGCCACGACCACGGCGCCGAGCTGGGGGAGGCGCCCACGGGCTGCCTCGCCGGCCCCGGCACCGACGCCGAAATGGTGCTCACGACTCAGGCACGGGCGCCGCACAGCGCGTACGGCGCGGTGGAGGTCGCCGCGAGCATGATGCGTTGGACGAATCAGTACCCGTTCCCCGACGCGGAGCAGATCGCGGCTATCGAGGACGGTTTGCTGTCCGACGACATGTCCGAGGACATGCGCGACCTCGCGGCCGGCTTCGAGCTGATCGAGAGTGACCCCACGTTCCGCGAGGACACGCCTCCCGGGCCGGCGGAGTTCGGGACCCCGTTCACGGTGTCGACGCGCACGGGGCAGTGGCTCGTGGACCCGGCGTCGACCGACGACCGGGTGACGGTTCACCTGTCGCTGGGCGTCGTCGTCGACGGCACGGTCTCGACCGAGGCCTACGGCATGGGGTCGCCGGTGCTCGTCTGGGAGGACGACGCCTGGCGCGTCGTCGACACCGTGCCTACCGCCACGGCCGCGCTCGAAGCCGGCGGGACCGACTTCACCGGGGGGTGCTGACCATGGCTGACGTGTGCATCGCCGGCCGCTGCGTCAGCGACGTCGTGGAGGGCGCCAAGGACGTCGTGGACGGCGCCAAGGACGCCGTGGATTCGGCGTCGAGCTTCGCCGCGTTCTGGACCGACCCGTTCGGGAACACGTTCCGGGCGTTGCAGGAGGGCGCGCACTCGCTCGCCAACGACGTCCTGCCCGCGCTGGCGGAGGCGACGTCGCCGGACCTGACCCAACAGTGGTGGGTCAGCGCCTACGCGGTGTCGTTCGCGCTGGCGGTGTTCGTGATGGTGTTCCTGATGTTCCCCGGCATCTTGTCCGCCGCACGCGGGCGGACGTCGGGGCAAGAGCTGTTCGAGCAGTTCACCGTGTACGTGCCGCTCTTCCTCGCCGGCGCGATCTTCGGGCCGCCGCTGGGCATCTTCCTCGTGAAGTTCTTCGGCGCGATCACGGACGCCGTGGCGTCGTGGGGGATCGTGTCCAGCGCCGACGAGGTGACGGCGCAGATGACGCGCATGCTCGGGGAGGGCGACGCCGCCGGGATCGCCGGCGGAACGATCGTCGGCATCTTCCTCATGCTGCTGATGCTGCTCGGGCTGCTCCTGGTGGTGCTGATGCTCGTCGTGCAGCTCGTCACGCTGTACTTCACCGGCATTCTCTTCCCGCTCGGGTGGGTGTGGATCGTGCACAAGCCCACGCGAGGGTTCGGCTACAAGATCGTCTTTGTCTGGCTGGGCATCCTCGCCTCGCACCCGCTGATGTTCCTGCTGCTGGGGCTGGCCTATTCGATGATCGCGGCGCAGGTCACGGTGTTTGAGGGCGCGCCGTCGTTGCAGCGGCTCGTGACTCTCGTGGTGTCCGTGCTCGCGCTCCTGGTGGCCGGCACGGCGCCGTTCACGCTCTTCAAGCTCGCGCCGGTCATGCCGTTTGGGAACAACGCGCAGGGACCCGCCACGGGCGGCGGCGGGACGGTCGGGGACCGCGACCTCAACGAGACGACCCGGCGAAACCAGGTCGATTCGTCGGACGCCGGCGTGGAGGACTCGCGCCCGGCGCCGAGCACCCGCGGCGACGGCGGCACGGCGCCGGCGTCCGGCCCGACCGTGGGCGGGGGAGTGTCCGCAGGTGACCCGGCCGCGACCGGCGCGGGGTCGACCAGCGAGGCCACGAGCGGCGCACAGCAGGGCGCTGGGGCGGCCGAGGCGGACGCCGTGGGCGCACGGGCCACGGCGGGCGCCGGGGCCGGTGCAGGCGCAGGTGCAGGAGCAGCAGCCGCCGAGGGCGCGGGTGCCGGAGCTGCCGGCGGGAGCGCGGGCGCGGCCGCCGGTGCGACCACCGCGGCCGAGGCCGGAGCCGGTGCAGCGGTCGGCGCCACGGGCGTCGGCGCCGTCGTCGTCGGGGCGGCCGTCGTCGCCAAGGCCGGCTACGACTACGCGCGCGACACCTCGCAGCAGGCCGTGGACATGACCGCCGCCGACGTCGAGAGCTTCGACGGCGGAAACACGATGGAGGGGCGATGAGCACGACGGAGACGAGCGGCGGACCCCTGGTCCGCTACCTGGGCGGGGAGAGCTCGCACCGGAGCTTCTTCGGTGGCTACGGCAGTTCCAAGGCGCGGGGCATCGTGGTTGCCATCGTCGTCGCCGGCGGAATGGTCCTCACGCCGCTGATCGGCTGGCCCGCGCTGGCGGCGATGCTCGTGGCCGTGTCGGTGGTGCTGATCGTCACCGCGCGCACGCACAACGGATCGATCCTCGACCGCCGCCGGCGCCGCTCGCGCTGGCAGGCGCGTCAGCGTCTGGGCACGGACCGGTTCGAGCCCTACGACGCGACCCGGTGGGAAAACCTCGAGGCCGCGGTGGCGACGAGCAAGGGCAAGCAGCGCGGCGAGGCGATCCGCGACCGCAACGCGATGCGCGCCATGCCCGACGGCGCCGACGGTATGGGCTGGCTGCAATCCAGCTCGAACGTGCCGGGGATCGCGTGGCACGCGCCCGTGGGTGAGGACCCCTACCTGTCCGTGGCGTTCGCCGTGGCGGGGCAGATTCGCGGTATCGAGTCGAACACGACGCTTGCCGGCGGCGGGATCGACTGGGGCCGGTTCCTGGCCGACCGTGCCGCCACGACGTCGCTCGTGGGCGCTGTGCAGCCCATGACGCGCGTGCTGCCGCCCGACACCGCGCGTCACGAGGCGTGGGCGCGGTCGTCCGTCGACCCGAAGGCACAGGGCGACGCCGTGGCGTCGTACGCCGAGGTGATCCGCCGTGCCGGTCAGGACGCGATGATCCAGCGTCACTACGTCGTCGTGTCCTGGCCGCTGTCCGCACAGTTCATGGAGACGGCGGGGAAGTTCGGGCCTGGCCGCGACGGCTGGCGCGCGCTCATGGCCCGCGAGGTCGACACGGTGGCGCGCGGCTTGGAAAAGGCGCGTCTGGGCGGCGGCCGCCAGGGCGTCGCACCGCTGACGGCGCGCCAGACGGTCGCGCTCATGCTGCACCAGCAGAACCCCTCACACCCGATCGACGCCGTGCGCCGTGTCGACCCGGCCGCGCCGGGCCTGCGCTCGCACGACGAGTACGCCGCCCACGTCGTCGAGGCCACGGACTACGCCACGGGCCACGAGGCCGAGTGGTGGCACCGCACGGTGGCGATCACCGCGGACGGCCTGTCGACCGGCGGCCGCACTCAGCTTTGGGTCCTGGACCTGCTGCTGGGGACGCACCTGGACTTCATCCGGTCCGTGTCGTTCCACCTGCGCCTCGTGCCGGCGCTGCACGCGAAGGCGGCCGCGCGCCGCGACCTGACGGCCGATCAGTCCGCCGCGATCGCGAACGCGAGCAAGGGGCGCATGGCCGACGACGAGACGTCGACGGCGGCCCGCGCGGCGAGCCAGCGCGTGCGGGACCTGTCCGCCGGCTCGCACCACCACGGCATCGAGTGGGCCGGATTCATCACGGTGACGGCCCGCAGCCGCGACGAGCTACAGATTGCCTGCCGCCGGCTCACCGAGACGTGCTCGGCGTCTCTGGGGATCGAGCGCATGACCTGGCTGGACTCCTACCAGGCCGCAGCGTCCGGGACGACGTGGCCGATCGGTCGCGGGGTGCGCCCGGGCCGCGACTCCATGTCGTCGTCGTTCTACAACGTCCTTGCTGGTCGCGGGGACAAGGAGGCTCTGTGATGGACACCAAGACCGTTGAGCAGGTGCAGGACACCCAGGCCGAGGCCGCCGGCGGCGTCGCCGCCCGCCGGCCCTGGTGGGCGAAGATTCCCGGGCTCGGCATCTTCGTGCCTCCCGTGATCGAGCCGGCGGCCGACGCCGGCGAGGACGGCGGCGTGGGCGAGGTGCTGCCGCTCAACGCGCCCGGTGCCACGCTGCGCCTGTCGCCGCGCGCGGCCCGCGCTGGCTGGTACGCCCCCACGTTGTCCGGGGCGCCGTCGACGACGCGCCAGGCAGAAATCCTCAACCTCGCGCTCATCGCGCCTCCCACGGGCACAGAGGGCGTCGTGAACGGCCGTGACGTGCTCTCGCGGGCGCTCATCGCCCACGACGCACCCACCGCCTACAACCAGACCCCGCGCGACGTCACGTCGCCGAACGTCCTGGTGTTCGGCGGCGTCGGGTGGGGCAAGTCGTCGTTCACCAAGACGGTGTGCGTCGCCCGGCCCCTGGTGTTGCAGAACCGCAGCGCCGTCGTGTTCGACAAGAAGGCGAACGACGACAACCCGGAGGAAGGCGAGTACGCGCCGCTGGCGCGGCGTCTGGGGTCCGAGCCCATCCGCTTCACGCAGGACGGGACCGGCACGCGGCTGAACATCATGGACCCGCTCATTGCGGCCGGCACGGGCACGAGCGGCCAGTACGACCTACTGACCGCGATTGCTCGCGTCGCGCGCGACGACGCGCCGCTGAACGAGTGGGAGAAGAAGGCTCTCCGCGCGGCGCTGCGCCGCACGTTCGCCGCCGCCGAGGCCGGGCGGGCGCCCGTCGCGGCCGACCTGCTGCCGCAGCTCGGCGCGGTGGCCGATGACCCGGAGTTCTCCGACCTGAACCCGCGCGCGCTCGACCGGCTGCACGAGGCCGGGTTGTCGGTGCGGTGGACGTTCGACGAGCTGCTGAACGCGTACCCCGGGCTGCTGGACGGTGAGACGTCCCGAGAGGTCGACCTGACGCACAAGCTCACGGTGTTTGACCTGTCCCAGCTCCCCGACGCAGGGCCGGCGGTGCCGGTCGTGATGGCGATCGGGAACATGTGGCTGATGGGGCGTCTGCGCCGCGCGCGCGGTGCGGACCGGAGCGTGACCAACGTGGTTTACGAAGAGGGCTGGCACATGATCGGCGGCCCCTCCGCCGGGCTCATCAAGTCCAACGAGAAGCTCTCTCGCGCGCTCGGCATCTCGAACGTGTTCGTGATGCACAAGGGCACCGACATTCCGAAGGACTCGCCCGGGTACTCGGTGGTCCAGGAGGCCCAGACGGTCTACGCGTTCCGCCAGGACCGTCGCGACGATGCCGAGTGGGCCGCGTCGACGTTCAACCTCGCGCCCGAGACCGTCGACACGCTCATGGGTGTGCCGGTGGGGCACTGCGTGATGAAGATCGGGTCTCGCCCGGAGATTCAGCTTCAGCACGTGCGCTCGCGCTGGGAGACCGAGGTCACGAACACGGATGCCGCCCTGGCGGTCGTCAAGGCTCGGGGCTGAGGGGGCAACCATGAAGGCCGTTGGAGTCGTCGCCGGGTGCGTCGTCCTCGTGTTCCTGGCCCTGGTGGGCTTCGCCGCGTGCGCGCCGCAGCAGAGCCCCACGGGCGCGTCCGGCGCGTGCTCGGCCGTCGTCGTGCCCGCCGGCGAGCTGCCCACGGGAACCGTGGCCGGCTACTCCGGCGACCAGCTCGCGAACGCCGCGCAGATCCTCGCCGCCGGCGCCGCGCTCGGGCTCAGCTCCCGGGATCAGACCATCGGCGTCATGACCGCGATGGGGGAGTCATCGCTTCACGTGATCGACTACGGCGACGCCGCCGGCCCGGATTCTCGAGGGCTGTTCCAGCAGCGCGCTAACGGCGCCTGGGGGTCCTACGAGGACCGCATGGACCCGTTCACCAGCGCTACGAACTTCTTCCGCGCGATGGTCGGGAACGTCCCCGACCGCGACGAGCTGCCGCCCACCGAGGTCGCGCACCGAACGCAGCGCAACGCCGACCCGAACCACTACACGCGGTTCTGGGAGCCGGCCGTTGCGGTCGTCGCAGCGCTCGGCGGCGGCGGGACGTGCGTCACCGGCGCCGGCGCGCCCGGCGGTGACGGGCGCCAGCTCGCGGCCGCGCTCGTCGCGAAGATCGACGCCGGAAAGATCACCGGACTGTCTGGCCCGGTGCTCGATCAAATCCGTTGGGCAGCGACCGGCGAGAACGCCGCCGAGTGCAGCATTGACGTTCGTGTCTTGCAGATCATCACGATTGCGGCCGACACGTTCGATTCGGTCGGAATCTCTTCCATCAATCGTTACTGCACGCGTACCCTCGCCGGCGCCGGCACCCAATCGCGGCATTACATGGCCGGCGGCGGTCACGCCGTCGACTTCTACGGATTCAACGGCAAGGCCACGACGGGCGCCGACACCAACGCGATCACGCTTATTCGCGCGCTCGACGCACTTTTGCCGCCCGGTTCGATGATCGGACAGGTGCAGTGCCGAGCTGCTGCCGGCACGTCGATTACGACGAGGACGGCCACGCAGTTCAACGACACGTGCCACCACCTGCACATCGACGTGGACCCCAAGACGACGACGCTCCTGGGCACCGGGGAGCCGGCATGAGCACCGCGACGCGCTGGCTCGACGCCGCGGTGAACCACCCGAGCACGAGGACTCTGGCGCCGTGGTCGCGCCGGCGCCGGGTGGCGCTCGTGCAGGCCCTCGCCGGCGCCGCGGACCCGACCACGGGCACGTCCGCGTGGACGTCGACGAGGCTCGTCGACGCGGTGAGCTGGTACGACCGGCGGGCCGCGAGCTCGCCGCGAACGCTCGCCCGGCACCTGCGCCGGCTGCGCCGGGCCGGGCTCGTCACGGTCCTGACGACCGTGCGTGACGACGGGCACCAGGTGGTGCGCGTGGCGCTCATCGAGCCGCCGCAGAATCCATGACACAAGTACGCGTTACGACGTCGCTCGCCCCGGTCGCCTCACGGTGGCCGGGGCGCACGTCTGCACGCTCGGAAGCACCGGCGGCCGCCGGCAGCTCGTCGACGTCGACGAGCGCCAGGAGCAGGCCGAAGGTCACGAACTGCACGACGATCCAGAGCGCCTACGGCGCATCAAGCGACACGAAGCACGGCGTTTACCCCGTCTCCGCGCATGACGGGGTAAACGACGGTACCGTTGGGTATAACTGCTGGTCAGGTTGCCCCGCCCCGCCCCCCGACCTTCCGCACCTCCCACTCCCCTCGCAAGCTCGTGAAGTGGGAGGTGCGGAAGGTCGGGGGGCGGGGCGGGGCAACCTGAGGGAGTGGGTTGGGTGGGGGGTTGGGTGGAGTGGAGAAGTACAGATACAAGAGCGAAAGACACAGACGAAGAGAGAAGAACAGAGATGAAGAGCAGGGGGCAGTGGGTGGGTCGTGCTGGGCTAGGAAGGTCAAGACGTGTTCGTTCTGAGGGATGGGGGACGTGGTGAGTAGCGCTGAGGTGGAGGCCGGCGGCGGACGTCGGGTGTGGGTGACAGAACGCGATGAGCTGATGATCGAGTGGCTGTCACTGGTCAAGATCACGTCCATGCAGGGCGTGCGGTGGATGCTCGGCGCGCTCAACGGGACCGAGGGTCCGGTGTCGCTGCGCAAGGCGCAGAGCTGGTGCGCGCGCATGGAGGCGGTGCAGCTCGTAGAGCGCGGGCGGGTGTCGTCGGTCGGTGGGGCGCTGGTGTGGCCGACGCACGCGGCGAGCGGGCGCACGCCGCCGTCTCTGCTGCGCCAGACGACGCGCCACGAGGTCGCGGTGTCGGTCGTCTCGGCGCGGTACATCGCCGGCGGCTGGTCGTGGGACCGGGACCGGTCGACGGCCGGCGTCGGGAAGGACCACAGCGCGGACGGGATCGCATTCCGGGACGGCGCCGTCGAGCTGGTAGAGGTGGAACTCACCGGAAAGCGGCCGTTGCGCTATCGCCAGATTTTCAGCGCGTTCAACTGGCGGATTGCGCACGAGGACGTCACCGCAATTCGCTATTTCTGCACCGAGAGCGCAGCGCGCGCGCTGCGACAGGCTTTGCAGGACCCGCACCTGGGCGGGTACGGGCTCGGCAACATCGTGAGCGTGCACGGAGTGTTTGACGGCCGTGGAGTGTGGGAATCGGACGCCATGCCGAAGGCTCTAGCCGGCGCCGGCGACGAGGCCCCGGCGGCGATTCAGGCAATGTTCGCGGAGCAGGGGGAAACAGCATGAGCACCATGCAGACCGGCCAGGGGCAGGGCTACGAGCAGCCCCAGAGCGACCCGTGGGGGGACACGCTGGGGGCGGTCGTGAAGGCGGTGGCGATCCTCGCGCTGGCGGTCGTCGTGCTCCCGCTCGTCGTGCCGGCCCTCGCGCTGCAGGTGGCGCACTGGTACGGGCCGACCAAGGCGCGCTACTGGATCGTGCCGCGCTGGTGGGTGCCGGCGGCGGCCGCCGGCGTGGCCGTCGTCGTCGTCGTGCTCGGGTGGGAGGTGTGGCAGCTCGTCGCGTGGGCGACGTCGCCCGCCGCCGCCGAGCACTTCGCCGGAGGGTTCTCGCAGTGGTGGCCGGCGACGTGGCGCGCGGCCCTGCCGTGGCTCGTGCTGAACCTCGCCCTGGGGGTGCTGCTGATCCCGGCCGCGTGGTCGTGGAGCCGGCGCCGGGTCGCGCGCAAGGTCTACATGCGCCAGATCGACGACGTGGTGAGGCAGGAGCAGATCGAGCGGGCGCGCGTCACCGCGGAGGACTGGACCGCCGCGAAGCGGGCGGGGGTCCGGATGGACCCGCGCACGGGCACGTTCGCGCGTCGACGTCGGCGGCCGCGCCTGACCGGGCCGCGCGAGGTGCGCGCCGGCGCGTGGGCGCTGGGGCTCGTCACGAGGCCCACCGTCCGGACCTGGCGTGAGCGCACGATGGACCGGCGCAACGCCCCGGACTGGACCGACGCCGCCGGGCGCTGGCTCGTGATGCCGGCCGTGGCGTCCGCGGTGCGGGCGCTGCTGATCGCGGAGTCTGGGACGGGAAAGACCGTCCTGCTAGGGCTCATCATCCGCGCGGCCGCCGCGATGGGTTGGCCCGTGGTGATGATCGACGCCAAGGGCGACCCCGGCGACGCGCGCGAGCTCGCGCGCGTCCTCGGCGCGTCCGGGCGCACCGTGGCCGTAGGCCCGAAGTGGAACCTGTTCAGCGGCACGCCCGAGCAGATCACCGAGAAGCTGATGCGGCTCCTGCCGCCCGGCGAGGGCGCCGCGCGGCACTACTCCGACGAGGCCCGGGGCATCCTCGGGATGATCCAGGCACACGAGCCGCTGCGATCGATCGAGGACCTGGCCGAGCGGCTGCGCAACCCCGCGCCGCACGTTCGCGACAAGCACGACCAGGACCAGGTAGAGGCCATCGTGGACTCGCGCACGAAGGCCACCGCCGCCAGCCGGGTCGCGAAGTCGCTGGCGGTCGCGCTGCGCCCGCTCGCGCCCTACCTCGCCGCGGACGGCTGGACGTACGAGAAGCCGGGCGCGCACGTCGTGGTCATGCCGCTGACGCCCGTGGACACCGCACAGGCCCGGCTGGGGGACCTGATGCTCATGGACCTGCGCCAGTACATGGCCGACCGGCTGCGCCGTGGCAACAAGCGCCCCGCGCTGCTGATCGTCGACGAGTTCCCCCAGCTCGTCACCGAGGACACCGACCCGGGCGACGTCGCGGCCGCGCTGTTCGAGACCGCGCGCTCAGCCGGGCTCGGGCTCATCCTGGCTGGCCAGTCCGTCGCCGGGCTCTCGGGTGACGAGGCGATGCGTCAACGCGCCCTGTCGTCGGGCGCGGGGCTCATCGTGGGCCGGTCCAAGGACCCCGAAGCCGTCGTGCAGCTCGCCGGCACCGTGATGCGCATGGAGGCATCCGGCGAGGCCCACAGCGGCGAGCTGCGCTCAGGCCGCGCCCAGCACACCTACGTGATCCCGCCCCAGGTCGTCCGCGAGGCGTGGGACGGGCGATTCTGGCTCATCCATCGTGGCGCTATCGCGCCGTTCCGTGTGCTCCCCCCGGCGCCGGCGGGTGACCAGGTGGCGGCCGAGGACCAGGCGCAGAGCCCCGCAGACGCCCCCGCGCCCGCGGGGACCATCGACGCGGCGCCCGCGGTCGTCGACGAGCTGCACGACGCGGCGCCGGAGGCGGCCGCGGTAGAGGCCCTGGCGGAAGCAGGAGAGACGTCGACGCCGGGCGAGGCCGGCGACTCCGAGACATCGACGCCGGGTGATCCGTACGCCGGACTCGTGTACGAGCCCAGCGACGACGACGCGCCGCCCGTCGACGAGGCGCCGCCCGTCGACGTCGACGAGCCGGCGGCACGGCCCGAGCGCGAGCCGGAGCCCGCGGCCGCCGTGCCGGCCCCGCGGCCCGCACCTCGAGGATTCAGCGCCACCCGGCGCCCGACGACGAAGCAGGGAGGCTAGACGTGCGGTTCTACGTGAACGCCGGCGACGGCACGAGCGGGCGGTACGCGGACACGTTGCAGTTCGTCGACGGGCGAGGCGTGACGTTCACGGTCGCCGTAGCTCACAGCGTCGACTACATCGCCAGCGTGACCATCGTGGGAACGAACGGCGAGCGGCACGAGCTGGCCGACGTCGACGACGCCGGCCGGCACCTCGCGCGCCTACTCGTGCAGTGCCGGGATCAGAGCCTCGTCGTGAACACGGCGCGCGGCACGCGGCTTCGTGACGACGAGGACACGACGGCCGACGTCTACCCTCCGCAGCGGCACCCCAGGATCAACGTCAAGGGGTGACCCGCCAGACACCAGGCCCGCGCGGACGACCGCGCGGGCCTGTCGTGTGTCCGTGGCTGGCGGCGGCCGCCCGTCGCAAGTATCGAACAGACGTTCGAATACGCTGGTCTGGTGGGTTCTCGTCGACGTCCGCCGGCCGGCGGTTGGCCGTCCGGCATCGAGACGGTGCCGATGCGCGATTACGCCGAGGACGCGCCCGAGCTGGCGCGCCGTGGCGTGGCGATCGTGCGCCCGGAAGAGCCGATCCCCGTGCGGGCGTGGGTCAAGCAGCGCCAGACCGGAGAGGCCCACGTCGACGGCGAGGCGATCGCGTGGGCCGGCCGCCAGGTCCAGGTGCGCTACCTCGACCCCAACGGGCGCGAGGGCTGGGTCTGGCTCTGGGCCGATGCCGTCGAGCGACGGTGACGCGAGCGCTCACGTCCCGCGTAGAGCGTCCAGGCGGCCCGTGGGCGGTCTGGGAGACGTACGGGCTGCCGCCCTCCGCTGCGCTCCGGTTGCCACTGAGAAGCCGGGCACGAGCCCGTAGCCAGGCCAAGCGGGCGTGCTGCCCCCGAGGAATCACCCCCGCCGGCGCTCGACTAGTTGCCCAGGCTCAACAATCATCACTCTGTGGAGACGCAAACCGATGCGCTGACCCTTGCGCCGATAGGCATAGCGCCGCCGCCGATGCTTGCGCCGCTGCACCCGGAGCCCCGCGGACGGGTGCCCCTGGTGCGCCCAGCTTGGAAGTTCCTAACGGCCGCGCACAAGAGCACGAGCGCGCTACTCCAATCTCTGCTGATCGTGCGCCAGGCGAACAAGGAGACCGCTGGAAAGACGCACGGTCGGTACTCGAACGAGGAGATCGACCTACTACGCGCCGCCATTGTCTTCACATCGAGCGGCCTGGACGCGTGCCTGCAACGGCTGGTCCGGGACGCACTGCCGGCCCTGGTGCGTCGAGATGGGACACCGGCACAGCGCGCCTACACGCTGTATCTGAAGCAAGAGCTGGCCGCCGAGAACATAGCCGAGCCCTTCCGGGACGCCGTGCTCGCACCCGATCCCACACAGGCCCTGCTCGCGGGCTACGTGTCGATGCGCACCAAGGCGAGCTACCAAGGTTCCAAGGAGCTACAGAAGCGCGTTCGGGACGCTCTTGGTGTTCCGCGCGCGGCGGTCCCAGACCAAGACCTCGCCGCGCTCGATCCCTTCTTCATCGCTCGAAACGCCATCGTCCACGGCATGGACTACGAAACACCGCGGAAGAGAACCCATCGCGCGCGGGCCGACACGATCGCACAGTGTGACCTCGTGTTCGACGTAGCCGGCCGGCTCATCATCGAGACAGCCAAAGTCCTTCGGAACAAGTAGCTGCCCCCAGGCGAAGCAGTGTCCCGTGGGTCCGGGCCGGGTCAAGGGTGGGCGTACGCCCATCGCGCGCGACGCGGAGCGCCCTTGACGCGGCCCGGACCCACGAGGTTCAGCCTGTATCGGGGGCAGCGGGAGGAAGTGGCCAGGAGGACTACGCGGCCGGGTCGTCGAGGCGGGAGAGGTCGACGCCGGCGTCCCGAGCCTCTTTCAGCCGGGTAGAGACCAGGCCAGGGCTCACGTCGAGCTGACGCGCGATCGCGCGCACACCGAGGCCCTTCCGGTGAAGTTCGACGATCTGCGCGCGGCGCTGCTCGGCGCGCCCTTCGTACACCGCGCGCTCCTCAGCGACGGTGTAGCGAATCGTGCGCTCGGAGACGCCGAACTTACGGGCGAGCTCGGAGGCTGTGCCCCGGCGTGCGGGGCGGACCGGAGTAGTCATGACTCCCCCAGGATCGCAGCAGCACGGGCCGCTACGCGCGCTTGACGGGCCTGTGCCGACTTCCGCCCGCGAGCGGACTGGATCGCGACGAACGTGGCTTCGTAGACCGCCTCACCGTCCGCCCACATGCGGGACCTGGTGGTGATCCAACGATGGATGCTCGCGGCGATCGCACGGGCCTCTGAGGCCGGCAGCGGCTCGGAAAACTCGGCGTTGCGCGCGTTGACCTCGGCGTGGATCGCGGAAGCGAGGCCCTCGGGGTCCCCGAAGTGGTGGCGCAGAGCGCGGTAGGCCCACACGCGGGCCGACTCGAACAGAGAGCAGTTACGGCCGAGGCCGACGACCTCACCGCGGCGCTTCGTGCTCTCGCGCCACCGCGGCGGCGGCATGTGGTCGCCTAGCTCTTCTTCGAGCTGCGCGAGGTCCCACGTTGCCGTGTGCAGCCATTCGGCTTCCCACGAGTCGTGAAGGGGGTTCTTGGTCATGAGGCCCGAGTAAGCCTTGTCACCGTCGAGCGCGCGGCGCAGGCCCTCGGTCACGGCGGCCGCGTAGGCGAGCGGCTTTCGCCGGGCGTACTCCGTGCGCGTGACGGCCTCAGCCAACGTCCAGATGGCGTGTGCGTGGCCGTTGCGAGGGTTCGAGACGATCGCGTTGGGCAGCGGGTGCGAGCCGACCGACGACAGCGCGCGAAGCGCGGCGTCCGGGTGGTCGACGTCGACGACCAGGAGGTTGGACATGCCGGCGGGGTTCGTCTCGATGTACCGGTGACCGAGCGCGATCGGGCGAGGACGGCGGTAGATGCCGGCGGCGAGGTCGTTGGTCGAGTAGGGGAACAACGGAAGCCACATCTGCTCCCACTGCTCGCCCGTGGTCGCGGTGGCTCCCTCGGCCGCGCTCGTCGTCATGGCGGTAACACTCTCGCGGCGACGCCATGATGCCGGCGCGACACGCCGCGGGTGTTCAAAGTAGGCAAGGAACCAAGTCAGATGTCCCCGGGGTCCGGGGTGTCCCCGGACGGGTTTCCCGCGTGAGCGAAGCGAACTCCGCCAACCGGCCGCGCAGCGGCCCAGACCGGCACAGCCGGCGCGTCAGCGCCGTCCGCTACGCAATCGGTGACGGCCCCTCCCAGCTTGACCACCCGTGAACTCGCGCCCGAGACGACCACAGCCCGGAAGGCGTACGGGAGGTGCGATGGTGCACCTGGTTCGGGAGCCCCCTGGTGAGGGCTACGAGAGTGCGGCAGCGATTTTCGCGCGGCCGCCGCCGCTCCGGCGCGCGAGCTGCTGCACGAGCTGACGGGCGCCCCCACAGCTACGCGCAGGGGGATGCGTAGCGGGGAACGCCCGTCGAGACGCGAGCGTAGCGGGACCGGCCGACACGCCCGCTCTGATCATTTACGTAGATACGTAAGTACGTGTACGTTGGTGGTTGTCCAGCTCGGAGGCGCAGAGAGGTGCAGCCATGAAGGCAAGAGTCATCACGGTCACGAACCTGAAAGGGGGGTCGGCCAAGACGACGAGCTGCGCGTACCTGGCGCACGCGTACGCGGCGCAAGGGCTGAGCGTGCTCGTCGTCGACGCGGACCCCCAGGGATCGGCGCTGCGCTGGTCCGAGACGGGCGAGTGGGAGGTGCCGACGCTCGCACTGCCGGTCAAGAACCTGCACGTGCGGTTGGCCGGCATCGTGCCGGCGACAACGGACCTGGTGCTCATCGACACTCCCCCGCTCGACGAGAACGCCGGGATTGTCTACTCGGCGTTGCGCGCTGCGGACACCATCGTCGTCACGATGGCGCCGACGATGATGGAGTACGAGCGGCTGACGGACGTGTGGGCGGCGATCGACGAGGTGGAGCCGCTGCGCGAGACGCCGGCGGCCGCCGCGGTGCTGCTCAACCGGACGATCCCCAACGCGAAGTCCACCGAGACGTTCCGCGACCTCATCACCGAGGGCGGGCACCACGTCCTCACCACGACAATCCCCCGCCGCGAGGCCATCGCGCAGGCGTTCGCCGCGCCCGTGACCGACCTGGGCGCCTACGCCGGCGCGGCCGCCGAAATCGCAGCCCTGGAGGTGGCGGCATGAACCGCCCGAACGATCTAGCCGCACGAGCGGCGAAGCTCACCGATCGCGCCAAGAAGCCGACGCCGCTGGCCGACGTCGAGGTGACCAACGCCAAGGGTGGAGCGGGCCGGCAGCCGATCCCGCGGGCAAAGCCCGTGCGGCTCTCGCTCGACCTCGCGCCCCAGAGCTACCGGAGCTTGAAGGCGTTCTGCGACGAGCTGGCCGTGGAGCTCGGGCGCGCCCGAGTGACGCAGAGCGAGGTCATGCGCGCGATGGTCGCCCTGCTCGACGAGGCGCCAGCCGTCCGCCAGGCCGTCACCGAAGCGATCCGAGACGAGAGGTAGAGACGATGCCCGAGGCCCAGACCATCTACACCCAGACGCGCGCGGCCGAGTGGCCGGCGCCCGAGGGTTCGCACGTGACCGTTACAGCCCGGCGGGCCGAGGACGAGGACGCGGTGGCGATCACCTGGCAGCGCGACGACCTGGCCGCGAAGGGCGCTCAGGCGTCGATCGTGATTCTGACCGTCGACGAGCTGCGCGGGATCGTGGCCGCGCTCGACGAGCGCCGCGGGCCGTTCCACGGCCGCGAGGTCGACCCGGCGCGGCCGATCTACTACGACCCCAAGACCCACACGACGAGCGCCAGCCCGTCCGACGACTGACCACAACCGAAAGTGCCCCGGCGGTGCTGTCACACCGCCGGGGCGAGGAAACCCCAACCCAAGTGGAGGAATCCCATGCACATCATCCCCTCTGGTGACGCCCGCCGTACGCCGGACGACGCCACGCTGACCGTCGAGGACTTGCAGCTGATGGACCTTCTGGCCCTGCACGTGATCTGCGGCACGATGCGCGAGGCGCGCCGATGAGCGCGACGACGCCCGCCGTCGAGGCCGCCGCACGCGCCAGGCGTCAGGCCACGGTCGTCGCCGCGGTCGGCGCCGTCGTGCCGACGATCCTGGCCGCTCAGGGCATGGCGTCCCTGGCCGTCGACCTGCTGGGCTTCCACATCGTGGCCGCTGTCGCGCTGGCGTCATTCCTCGAGGTTGCGTTGGTGGCGTCCGCGCTGCTGGCGCGAGCCGCTGCGCTGGCCGGACGGCCCGGCGGCGCCGACGCGGTGGCCGTGTGGGTCGTGTCCGCGACGTCGGGACTGCTGGCCGGTGTGCACGAGCTGATGAACACCGCGCCGGACGGCACGACGACGTGGAGCGCGGACCCCGGGTCCGGGCTGGCCGCCGCGGTGCGCTTCTTCGCTCCCCTGGTGGCCGCGTGGCTGTGGGAGCGGGTGCTACAGGCCGCCCGCGCGGAGCAGGCCGAGCGGACGTTGGCCGAGGTGCGGCGAGACCGGCGGTTCCTCGCCGTCGCACGTGCCGCGCTCGTCGTGCGCAGGCTGGACGAGGCCGGGCGCGGTTCGAGCCGGCGCGCTCGTCGTGCAGCTCGACGCATGGACCGCGCGCACGTGGCCGCGCTGCGCGCCGCTCCCCCGGCGCCCACGCTCGTTGACGTTCTGGCCGCTGTCGGTCAGGTCGACCACCTGCCCGCCGCGACGTCCGTAGCCCCGTTGGCCGACGAGACGCCGGAGCTGGTGGCCGAGGTGGCTGACCGGGCGCCCGACGTCGTGGAGCCCGTTCCCCTGCTGGCTGACCGGACATCGCACGAGGCACCGGACACGGTGGCTGACGCGTTCCCCGGCGCGAGGGTCGTCGAGGACTTCGTGGAAGAGGCTCCCGTGGCTGACCGGCCAGCCGTCGCGGCCATGCCGGCGTACGCGGCCGCGCAGACACGGACGGCGCCGGTCACGGCGCAGGTGGGCGACGACGCGCCGGCGCTGTTCCCCGTCGAGGTGGCCGAGACCGAGGCCGAGGACAACGAGCCGGACACGCTGGCCCTGGCCGTCGAGGTCGTCCGCGAGAACCCGGACGTGACGGGCGCGCGCCTTGCCGACGAGCTGACGCGACGCGGCCGCCCGGTGAGCACCCGGTCCGGTCAGCGCTACCGCGCCCGCGCGCTCGACGCGCTGGCCGAGGTCCCCGTGTCGTGACACCTGGCCGACCGGCCGCGCGCACGTGACCGGACAGCCGGACATACGTAAGCCCTCACCTACGCAATCGCGTAGATGAGGGCTTACGTGTTTACGTATTTAGCGGCGATCCTCACTCAGCCACGCCATCGTGGCCGCGAGGTCGGCCATCACCTGCTCGCGGTTCGCGGTGTAGGTCGTGCCGTGTGGCTGGTCCTGGCTGGTGGCCGAGGTGTGCGCCGGTAGTCGGAACGTCACGTAGCCGGCGCCGATCAGCTCGTTGAGCGCCTTACGCACCGATGGACCGGTGATATCGAGCCGTCGCGCGAGGTCGACCCGCTGGGCTGGTCCTCGCGTGAGTAGGTCGCGCAGGATCGCCACGCGCGAGACGGCCGTGTAGGCGTGCTGGAAGCGGCGCACCTGCTCTGGTGCGTCGGGAAGGTCGGTCAGTCTGGCCGGCATGCGGGCTATTGTGCCCGTCGCCGCCGACGTTTGGGGGATCGGGCGCGCAGTCCTCGCCAATGTCAGCCCTAACCCCTAGACTCGGGCGTGATAGGTCACACCGTGACTTATTCGAGTCCAGAAGGGTTGAAACGGCCATGACAGAAGAGCACTCCGTGTTCAGTGGAGCGCAGCGCGCGGACGACTTCGTGGAGGAGGCGGCGCCGCCTAGCGCGCCGGTCCTCGCCGCGGTGCCCGCGAGCCACGCGCGAGGCAGCGAGAGCGCGCCTGCTGAGAATCCCCCTGAGGCCGAACGGCCGGAGCCGACCCTAGCGGCGGCCCCCGACGTCGCGCCAAGCGACGCGCCCACGGTCCCAGCATCCGAAAACCTCGAGCCTGCCGGCCCCAACCCGGCGCGCCTGATGGCGGCCGCCACGGCGTCCGCAGCGGCGCCGGCGGCCGGAGCTGGCGCACCGGCTCGTGCTCGCCAGGGCTGGCGCGGCGCGCTCGCACGCGTCGGACTGCCGATCGCGCCGGGCGTGACGGAGCGAGCCGCACACGAGGAAGCCGCCGCACGCGCCGCGGCGATCATCGACGCACAGCGGGTGATCCGCCAGGCCACATGGACGCGCGCCGTCGCGGTGCTCGTCGCCAACCCGAAGGGCGGCACGGGCAAGACGCCGCTCTCGCTGCTGCTGGGCGGGATGCTCTCCGCGGTGCGCGGGGGAGGCGTCGGGATCGTCGAGGTGTCCGACGACCCGGGCGCGCTGGGCTTCCGCGCCGAGGGGTCCCCGCGGCTGGGGCTGGGGGAGTTCGTCCGCGACGTCGACCAGCTCGCGACCCGCGGGCAGGTCGTCGGGTACACCGCGCCGCAAACGTCGTTCGCGTCCGTGATCGGAACCGTGGTCGACAGCTCGCGGCCGCCGCTGACCTACGAGGCCGTGACGTCGGTGGCCGCGAAGCTCGATGAGTACTTCGAGATCCGCGTCATGGACTCCGGCAACCAGCCGTCGTCCGGCCCGTTCAAGGGCGCCGTGGACACCGCCGACGTCCTGGTGATCCCCGTCATGAACGCCGGCGACTCGACGTTGGAGGCGCTGGGGATGCTGCGCGAGCTGCGCACCACCGAGGCCGGCGCACGGCTCGCCGCTACCGCGATCGCCGTGGTGATGGACGACGGCCGGCCCCAGGCGCCGCAGATGGCCGAGGCCGTCACGCAGGAGCTCGGCGCAGCCGGCATCCGCACGTTCCACCACATGCCCTACGACGCGCACATTGCCGGCCGGGGAGAGGTCACCCTGGGCCGCTTGAACGAGGCCGCCACGGAGGCGCTGACGCTGCTGGCAGCGGACGTGACCCGGGCACTCACCGCCGCCGCCGTCCCGCAGGGGCGCCGCGTGCAGACCATCCGCACCACCGACACCAAGGAGACCGTTCGATGATCACCGCCCGCATCGTGACCGCGATCGACAACCCGATTGACGGCATCCTGCCCGACTTCTCGATCTTCGGCGCCGAGTTCACGGCGCTCTGGCAGAAGCTCGTGGCCGGCGTCTGGGCTCTCGCGATCGTCCTGGCCGTCGTGTTCCTCATTCTCGGCATCGTCCAGATGGGGCAGGCGTCCGTGTCGCAGAACCCCGGCGCCCACTCCGAGGGCCGCAGGAAGGCCCTCGTGGCCGGAATCTCGCTGGGCTGCCTCGCAGCTCTCGCCGTCATCGTCGGCGCCATTCTCGCGATCTTCGGCTGACGCACGACGTCAGTGCGCCGATACGCAATCACGTAGATACGGAGATACGTAATGCCGATGTATACGAAGTCAGGACGCAGCCTGTGGCCCGTCCTCGTCGGCGCGCTCGTCGTGCTCGTGCTCACGCTCGGTGTCCTCCTGGTCGTCGCTCTCAACCGAGACGGCACCCCGGAGGACCCGAGCACGACAGCAGCGCCGGAACCGACAGAGAGCACCGACACGCACGAGGGGCAGGACGGCCACGACCACGGCGCCGAGCTGGGGGAGGCGCCCACGGGCTGCCTCGCCGGCCCCGGCACCGACGCCGAAATGGTGCTCACGACTCAGGCACGGGCGCCGCACAGCGCGTACGGCGCGGTGGAGGTCGCCGCGAGCATGATGCGTTGGACGAATCAGTACCCGTTCCCCGACGCGGAGCAGATCGCGGCTATCGAGGACGGTTTGCTGTCCGACGACATGTCCGAGGACATGCGCGACCTCGCGGCCGGCTTCGAGCTGATCGAGAGTGACCCCACGTTCCGCGAGGACACGCCTCCCGGGCCGGCGGAGTTCGGGACCCCGTTCACGGTGTCGACGCGCACGGGGCAGTGGCTCGTGGACCCGGCGTCGACCGACGACCGGGTGACGGTTCACCTGTCGCTGGGCGTCGTCGTCGACGGCACGGTCTCGACCGAGGCCTACGGCATGGGGTCGCCGGTGCTCGTCTGGGAGGACGACGCCTGGCGCGTCGTCGACACCGTGCCTACCGCCACGGCCGCGCTCGAAGCCGGCGGGACCGACTTCACCGGGGGGTGCTGACCATGGCTGACGTGTGCATCGCCGGCCGCTGCGTCAGCGACGTCGTGGAGGGCGCCAAGGACGTCGTGGACGGCGCCAAGGACGCCGTGGATTCGGCGTCGAGCTTCGCCGCGTTCTGGACCGACCCGTTCGGGAACACGTTCCGGGCGTTGCAGGAGGGCGCGCACTCGCTCGCCAACGACGTCCTGCCCGCGCTGGCGGAGGCGACGTCGCCGGACCTGACCCAACAGTGGTGGGTCAGCGCCTACGCGGTGTCGTTCGCGCTGGCGGTGTTCGTGATGGTGTTCCTGATGTTCCCCGGCATCTTGTCCGCCGCACGCGGGCGGACGTCGGGGCAAGAGCTGTTCGAGCAGTTCACCGTGTACGTGCCGCTCTTCCTCGCCGGCGCGATCTTCGGGCCGCCGCTGGGCATCTTCCTCGTGAAGTTCTTCGGCGCGATCACGGACGCCGTGGCGTCGTGGGGGATCGTGTCCAGCGCCGACGAGGTGACGGCGCAGATGACGCGCATGCTCGGGGAGGGCGACGCCGCCGGGATCGCCGGCGGAACGATCGTCGGCATCTTCCTCATGCTGCTGATGCTGCTCGGGCTGCTCCTGGTGGTGCTGATGCTCGTCGTGCAGCTCGTCACGCTGTACTTCACCGGCATTCTCTTCCCGCTCGGGTGGGTGTGGATCGTGCACAAGCCCACGCGAGGGTTCGGCTACAAGATCGTCTTTGTCTGGCTGGGCATCCTCGCCTCGCACCCGCTGATGTTCCTGCTGCTGGGGCTGGCCTATTCGATGATCGCGGCGCAGGTCACGGTGTTTGAGGGCGCGCCGTCGTTGCAGCGGCTCGTGACTCTCGTGGTGTCCGTGCTCGCGCTCCTGGTGGCCGGCACGGCGCCGTTCACGCTCTTCAAGCTCGCGCCGGTCATGCCGTTTGGGAACAACGCGCAGGGACCCGCCACGGGCGGCGGCGGGACGGTCGGGGACCGCGACCTCAACGAGACGACCCGGCGAAACCAGGTCGATTCGTCGGACGCCGGCGTGGAGGACTCGCGCCCGGCGCCGAGCACCCGCGGCGACGGCGGCACGGCGCCGGCGTCCGGCCCGACCGTGGGCGGGGGAGTGTCCGCAGGTGACCCGGCCGCGACCGGCGCGGGGTCGACCAGCGAGGCCACGAGCGGCGCACAGCAGGGCGCTGGGGCGGCCGAGGCGGACGCCGTGGGCGCACGGGCCACGGCGGGCGCCGGGGCCGGTGCAGGCGCAGGTGCAGGAGCAGCAGCCGCCGAGGGCGCGGGTGCCGGAGCTGCCGGCGGGAGCGCGGGCGCGGCCGCCGGTGCGACCACCGCGGCCGAGGCCGGAGCCGGTGCAGCGGTCGGCGCCACGGGCGTCGGCGCCGTCGTCGTCGGGGCGGCCGTCGTCGCCAAGGCCGGCTACGACTACGCGCGCGACACCTCGCAGCAGGCCGTGGACATGACCGCCGCCGACGTCGAGAGCTTCGACGGCGGAAACACGATGGAGGGGCGATGAGCACGACGGAGACGAGCGGCGGACCCCTGGTCCGCTACCTGGGCGGGGAGAGCTCGCACCGGAGCTTCTTCGGTGGCTACGGCAGTTCCAAGGCGCGGGGCATCGTGGTTGCCATCGTCGTCGCCGGCGGAATGGTCCTCACGCCGCTGATCGGCTGGCCCGCGCTGGCGGCGATGCTCGTGGCCGTGTCGGTGGTGCTGATCGTCACCGCGCGCACGCACAACGGATCGATCCTCGACCGCCGCCGGCGCCGCTCGCGCTGGCAGGCGCGTCAGCGTCTGGGCACGGACCGGTTCGAGCCCTACGACGCGACCCGGTGGGAAAACCTCGAGGCCGCGGTGGCGACGAGCAAGGGCAAGCAGCGCGGCGAGGCGATCCGCGACCGCAACGCGATGCGCGCCATGCCCGACGGCGCCGACGGTATGGGCTGGCTGCAATCCAGCTCGAACGTGCCGGGGATCGCGTGGCACGCGCCCGTGGTGAGGACCCCTACCTGTCCGTGGCGTTCGCCGTGGCGGGGCAGATTCGCGGTATCGAGTCGAACACGACGCTTGCCGGCGGCGGGATCGACTGGGGCCGGTTCCTGGCCGACCGTGCCGCCACGACGTCGCTCGTGGGCGCTGTGCAGCCCATGACGCGCGTGCTGCCGCCCGACACCGCGCGTCACGAGGCGTGGGCGCGGTCGTCCGTCGACCCGAAGGCACAGGGCGACGCCGTGGCGTCGTACGCCGAGGTGATCCGCCGTGCCGGTCAGGACGCGATGATCCAGCGTCACTACGTCGTCGTGTCCTGGCCGCTGTCCGCACAGTTCATGGAGACGGCGGGGAAGTTCGGGCCTGGCCGCGACGGCTGGCGCGCGCTCATGGCCCGCGAGGTCGACACGGTGGCGCGCGGCTTGGAAAAGGCGCGTCTGGGCGGCGGCCGCCAGGGCGTCGCACCGCTGACGGCGCGCCAGACGGTCGCGCTCATGCTGCACCAGCAGAACCCCTCACACCCGATCGACGCCGTGCGCCGTGTCGAC